>NZ_AP028055.1:3735000-3758787 GCF_040365225.1 Bacteroides sedimenti | reverse complement strand
GAATTCCTCTTTCAAACACAAGATATTAAAACAAAGCAATCCCCGGAAAGTACATTTGTTCTTTCCGGGGATTGCCGTTTCTATTCTTTCCCATAAGATTAAATGGAAAAAAGTTACGCAAGTCACACAGAAATCACGCGTATTACTGATATCAAGGTCAAAAATAAGCCATCATGTTGCTTTGAATCCTACGAGGCGTCATCACGGAGTCGTTCCCTCCCCTATTTCCAAACGGAATTATCTTATAACCTTTTCATGGCGTATTTTGAATGAAAAGGCATAATAATGGATATATAAACAATTATTGCTTGATAAAGTTACAGAGTCACTACAGGTCCCTAGATTAACTCTATAGATAAGCTAATTCGTAGTGATATAACAATTTCTACACCCGGATCTAAGCCGTTGGTACACCCGGATGTACCCTACCCTTACACCCAGGTGTACCAGTACCCTACACCCGGGTGTATAAAAAGAAAGCCGGCCAATGAATATAAAAACACGGCCAGCTTTATAATAATTACGGGAAACAATCTATCAATCAATAAATCCCTGTTGTTTAAGGGTCTTGAAGAAATTTTCAGACATGTATTCGTTATCTTTCCGGGTATAACGTACATCTGTAAATACCTGTGCCAATGTTTCCTTGTTGTTTTCGGCAATAAATTTTGCATTCTCAGGAAGTGACTCCTTGTAAGCATAAAGTTTATCAATTGTTTCGCGGGTATAATCCACATAACTCTCTTCGTGAACAATCGCCTCGAGCGGAAGACGATCAACCAACTCCGGCGATTCATCTGGATACCCCACAGTGATTGTTGCCACCGGAAAGACCAGTTTTGGCAGCTTCAATGTTTCGATAATCTGCTGAGGGTTGTATATAACAGTTCCCAGGTAACAGATTCCAAGTCCGGCTTCTTCTGCCAGTGTACAAAAGTTCTGGGTAAATAATAAAGCATCGGTTGCTGCATTCATAAATGAAAGAAAGTTGGCATATCCGGGCTGAGCATTCCTAAACTCACACCATTTGCTGAATCGGTTAAAATCGGCACAAATGGTTAATACAACGGGAGCTTCTTTCACCATAGGCTGATTGAAGTGGGCAGGTGCCAATTTTGCTTTCATTTCAGCGTCTTTAGTTACTATTACACTGTAAACCTGCATGTTTCCTATGGTAGAGACACGTGATGCAGTAGCAAGCAAATCATTTAACAAATCAGGAGCAATATCCTGTTGCTTATATTTTCTGATTGATCTTCTGTTTTTTACTGATTCTATCATACTTTTTTTTGCAAATATAATAAAAAGAAACAATATAAGAAGATGTATATTCATCTTATATTCATAACAAATTTACCTTTTTGAGAAACTATAAATATAGAAAGAATAGAAAAAAATATTTTTTTGGAAAACTTTTAGATGTAACAATGTTTTTATTTTATTGATTATCTGACTACTAATTTTACGTAATAGAAAACTTTACTTCAAACAAGAAATTAAGTTCATATATATTTTGAATTAACAAAAAACATTTCTAGATTTGCAATCACGTTTAATAATAATAAGCTAAAACTTCTACTACATTTTCTTATTATTAATCTCTAACACAGTTAGTACCGTGGATAAAAAAACATTTTCTTACGAAGAAGCTTTTGAATCATCTTTACAATATTTCAAGGGTGACGAGCTTGCTGCAAGGGTTTGGGTTAACAAATATGCAGTAAAAGACTCTTTCGGAAACATCTATGAAAAATCGCCGGAAGATATGCATTGGAGAATAGCAAATGAGGTTGCACGCGTAGAATCAAAATACGCAAACGGCCTGAGTGCAAATGAACTTTTTGAACTGTTTGACCATTTCAGATATATAGTTCCACAAGGAAGCCCGATGACAGGTATCGGCAATGACTACCAAGTAGCTTCATTGTCCAACTGTTTTGTGATTGGCGTTGATGGTGCGGCAGACTCTTACGGTGCAATTATCAAAATAGACGAAGAACAGGTACAACTGATGAAAAGACGCGGCGGTGTAGGGCACGACCTTTCACACATCCGCCCAAAAGGGTCGCCGGTGAAAAACTCAGCATTGACATCAACAGGGATTGTTCCTTTCATGGAACGCTACTCAAACTCCACCCGCGAGGTAGCACAAGACGGACGCCGGGGAGCACTGATGCTGAGTGTATCTATTAAGCACCCAGACTCTGAATCGTTTATTGATGCTAAAATGACGGAAGGTAAAGTTACCGGGGCTAACGTTTCGGTTAAACTGGACGATGACTTCATGAAAGCTGCTGTCGAAGGACAGCCCTACTTGCAGAAATATCCTATTGATTCAGAAAATCCTACCACAGTGAAAGAGGTTGACGCTTCTGCTCTATGGAAAAAAATTGTGCATAATGCATGGAAATCGGCTGAACCTGGAGTTCTGTTCTGGGATACCATTATCAAAGAATCAGTTCCCGACTGTTATGCAGACCTGGGTTATAAGACCACGTCAACTAATCCTTGCGGTGAAATTCCATTGTGTCCGTACGATTCCTGTCGTTTGCTGGCCATCAACTTGTATTCGTATGTGATAAATCCGTTTACCAAGGATGCCTATTTCGACTTCGAACTCTTTAAAAAGCATGTAGCTCTGGCACAACGTATCATGGACGACATCATCGACCTGGAGTTGGAAAAGATTAAGCGAATCATTGATAAGATTAACGCCGACCCGGAATCTGACGAAGTGAAACACGCAGAAAGACTTCTCTGGGAAAAGATATATAAGAAGAGCGGACAAGGAAGACGTACCGGCGTAGGAATTACTGCCGAAGGCGACATGCTGGCTGCTTTAGGTTTGCGCTACGGAACAGAAGAAGCGACAGAATTCTCGGAAGAAGTTCACAAAACTGTGGCTCTTTGTGCATATCGTTCTTCTGTACAAATGGCAAAAGAACGCGGCGCATTCGAAATTTACAACACGGAAAGAGAAAAGAACAATCCGTTCATCAACCGATTGAAAGAGGCAGATCCTGCTCTTTATGAAGATATGAAGAAGTATGGACGCCGCAACATCGCCTGCTTAACGATTGCTCCTACCGGAACCACCAGTTTGATGACTCAAACCACATCCGGTATTGAACCGGTATTCCTTCCTGTGTATAAACGCAGAAGAAAGGTTAATCCTAATGATGTTCAGGTACATGTTGATTACATTGACGAAACAGGCGATACATTCGAAGAATATATCGTATTCCACCATAAGTTTGTAGACTGGATGACTGCCAATGGCTACGATGCAGCCAAGCGTTACACCCAGGAAGAGATAGATGCCCTTGTAGCCAAATCTCCTTACTACAAAGCAACCTCAAACGATGTAGATTGGCTGATGAAAGTCAAGATGCAGGGAAGAATCCAGAAATGGGTGGACCACTCTATCAGCGTCACTATTAATCTGCCAAGTGACGTTGATGAAGAGTTGGTCAACCGTCTCTACGTTGAAGCATGGAAATCGGGCTGCAAAGGTTGCACTGTATATCGTGATGGCTCTCGTTCTGGAGTACTTCTCTCTACAAAATCTGATAAGAAAGATGAGCTTCCTCCATGCAAACCACCTACGGTAGTTGAAGTTAGACCTAAGGTGCTTGAAGCCGACGTTGTTCGGTTCCAAAACAACAGAGAAAAATGGGTGGCTTTTGTTGGCTTGCTCGACGGACGTCCATACGAAATCTTCACCGGTTTACAAGACGACGATGAAGGAATTGTTCTTCCGAAAACAGTTACCCAAGGACGAATCATTAAAAACGTAGACGAAAACGGCAACAAGAGATACGACTTCCAGTTCGAAAATAAACGAGGATACAAAACAACCATCGAAGGTCTTTCCGAAAAGTTCAACAAAGAGTACTGGAATTACGCAAAACTTATCTCAGGAGTACTTCGCTACAGAATGCCTATTGAACAAGCTATCAAACTTGTCAGCTCATTGCAACTAGACAGTGAAAGTATCAACACCTGGAAGAACGGTGTGGAACGTGCACTGAAGAAGTATGTTCAGGACGGTACGGAAGCAAGAGGAAAAAAATGTCCAAACTGCGGAAACGAGAGTCTGATTTATCAGGAAGGATGTCTTATCTGTACATCTTGTGGTGCTTCTCGCTGCGGATAAAAAACAAAAAGTAGCTGTTAAAAAACAGATTACCATACAACAACGATAAGGAGGCTGTCTGAAGAATCTATCTGCTTAATGATAGAGAGATTCTTCAGACGGTCTCTTTTTTATTAATATTAGGAAACAGATAAGTAACACGAAGGTGGAACCAGACTTAGAAACATCTTTTTAGTTTGACTGGAAAGACAGAATCGACGGCCGGGAAAAACAAACGTTTGCATAATATTTTGGGCTACAATCTGAAGCAAGTAGAAATAAGGTATCTAATAAATGAGTAAAATTGCTATGAAATTAAAAATCTAATAGTATGGTTTTATCTTTTCATATAGAGTATAGAACAAACTGGGGAGAAGAGGTCCGGATTTTAGGCTCTGTCCCCGAATTAGGAGAGTGGAACGAAGAGCAATCGGTTGCTCTCTCCACGACCGACGGCATAAGCTGGAATCTTTCGAAAGAGATAAAAAAACCGGTTAACGGAATCATTGAGTATACCTATTATATTTTCAAAAATGGAGAAGCCATTCGTAAAGAATGGGACTCATTCCGTAGGAAGATATATGCTCAGGGTAACGGGAAAACAATATATCGCAATCTTGATACATGGAAAAATGTTCCAGATCAGCAATTCTTCTATAGTTCCGCTTTCACGGAATGTCTACTTGCCCGTAAACCAGAAGATAGAGAAAAGAACAGTTTTTCTAAAACACTCATCATTAAAGCCTTTGCACCCCGAATAAGAAGCAACTACGCTCTTGCGATTTCTGGTAATCAGCCTATTCTTGGTGAATGGCAGGAAAACAAAGTTTGTGTTATGAACGACGCAGACTTTCCCGAATGGCAATTATCACTCGATGCCAGCCAGATCTCATTCCCAATAGAATACAAATTTGTTTTATATAACCTCAAGGAAAAAAAAGTAGAGGCATGGGAAAACAATCCAAACCGCTATCTTGCCGATCCAATAATTAAACCAGGACAAACGGTACAGGTAGCCGACAGGTATGTAAATTTCAGTCTCCCCACATTTAAAAGTGCCGGAGTTGCCATACCAGTCTTTTCACTCAAATCGAGACAGAGCTTTGGTGTAGGAGACTTTTCCGATTTAAAGATGATGATTGACTGGGCTGTAGGCACAAACCAGAGAATGGTTCAGATTTTGCCGGTAAACGATACCACCATGACTCATACATGGACCGACTCATATCCCTACAACAGCATATCAATTTATGCACTACATCCTATGTATGCTGACATCTTCAAGATAGGCAAACTGAAGGATGAAGAGAAAATGGCTTATTTTACAGACAGGCAATCAAAACTGAATGCAAAAACAGTCATCGATTATGAGGCAGTAAATAAAGTTAAATGGGAATATTTCAAGCTTA
This sequence comes from Bacteroides sedimenti, assembly GCF_040365225.1. Lineage (NCBI taxonomy): Bacteria > Pseudomonadati > Bacteroidota > Bacteroidia > Bacteroidales > Bacteroidaceae > Bacteroides > Bacteroides sedimenti. The sequence continues at coordinate 3,753,243 of NZ_AP028055.1, read as the reverse complement.
TCTTTGCTCAGGAAGGAAAAAAGGCCCTAAAATCAAAAGCTTTTAAACAATTCTTTTCCGAAAACCAGGAATGGCTTCAACCATATGCTGCGTTCAGCTACCTACGCGATCAGTACAACACACCCGATTTTCGTCTTTGGCCACGATGCACAACATACAATCAGGAGGAGATCGAAGCCCTTTGTTCTCCCGAATCAGAAAGTTATGAAGAGATAGCCATCTATTATTTTATCCAGTTCCACCTGCATCTGCAGTTACTGGAAGCATCGACTTACGCTCGCCGTAAAGGAGTGATTCTTAAAGGAGATATCCCTATCGGTATAAGCCCCAATAGCGTGGAAGCATGGAAAGATGCCCACTATTTCAACCTGAATGGACAGGCTGGGGCCCCTCCTGATGATTTCTCGGCAAATGGGCAAAACTGGGGATTTCCTACCTACAACTGGGATGTGATGGAGAAAGATGGTTACAGCTGGTGGATGAAGAGATTCCAGAAAATGTCAGAGTGCTTTGATGCATATCGTATTGACCATATCCTGGGTTTCTTCCGCATCTGGGAAATTCCACTCGACGCCGTACATGGCTTGTTAGGACAGTTTGTTCCTTCACTTCCCTTATCTCGTGAGGAAATTGAAAGCAACGGATTGCAATTTGATGAAGAACGCTATCTGAAACCTTATATACACGAAAGTTTTCTGCAACAGACATTCGGTCCTCATACCGATTATGTGAAAGAGAAATTTATTCGTACCACTAGCAAATGGGAAATATATGAGATGCGTCCGGAGTTTGATACTCAGAAAAAAGTGGAGGCGTTCTTCAGTGACAAGACAGACGCTGACAGTATCTGGATTCGAGACGGATTATATTCACTGATAAGTGACGTTCTTTTTGTCCGCGATAGGAAAAACCCGTCCATGTATCACCCACGTATCGGTGTACAGTTCGACTTTATCTACCAATCGCTGAGCGAAAATGACAAGGCCACATTCAATCGTTTGTACGATCATTATTATTATCACCGTCATAATCAGTTCTGGGGAGAACAGGCCATGAAAAAACTTCCGCAACTTATTCACAGTACGCGAATGCTTGTTTGCGGCGAAGACCTGGGAATGATTCCCGACTGTGTACCTTGGGTAATGAAAGAGCTGCAGATACTTAGCCTCGAAATACAAAGAATGCCCAAAACCCGAAAGTTGGAATTTGGTCATGTAGGCGATTATCCCTACAGCTCAATCTGTACCATCTCCACTCACGACATGTCGACTTTGCGTGGCTGGTGGAAGGAGGATTACCAGCAAACACAGCGATACTACAATAACATTCTGGGACATTACGGTGCTGCACCCGAAAAAGCTTCCGGAAAAATTTGTGAAGAGATCATTAAACAGCATCTTTATTCGAACTCAATACTATGCGTTCTTACGCTTCAAGACTGGTTGTCCATGAGTGAGGAATGGAGAAATCCAAATATTGATGCCGAACGAATTAATATTCCAGCCAATCCGCGCCACTATTGGCGTTATCGCATGCATCTTACACTGGAAGAACTGATGCAGGCAGACAGTATAAATACAAAAATAAGAGAACTGATTGTATTAACAGGAAGAAATCCGATTAAATAGAATTTAGTAGATTGTTTTTTCATCAGAGAAAAGAGTTCCATGATTGAATGGCGCTCTTTTTTTATTTATAAACTTGATTGCATTATTCGTGGAATGGTTTACTTTTGCATCAAGTAATAATAACGAGCTATAAGAGATAATAAGCCTAAGCAGGATTATCGGGTTCGTTTTATGCAGAAATTGTCTTTAATGGCAGATATTAAGCCTCAGGGATGAAAAAAACAATAAATAAGAATAAACAGAAAATGAAATTGAACGAAACTTATATATTTCTCAGCAATGTGAAGTTCTATGCCCGCCATGGCGTGGGTGCACAAGAAACATTGGTAGGTAATACTTTCATTATTGATCTGAGGTTGAAACTGAACTTCAGCCAGGCTGCTGAAAACGATGACCTGAACCACACAGTGAGCTATGCAGATGTTTTTAAAGCTGTAAAAGCGGAGATGAAAATCCCTTCAATGCTACTGGAACATGTGGGAGCAAGGATTGTGAAACGTCTGTTTCAGGATTTCCCCATTGTGGAAGCAATTGACCTTAAACTGGCAAAACAAAACCCTCCCATGGGCGCGGACATTGACTGCGCAGGAGTGGAATTTCACTGCGAACGATAAGAGAGAAAGAAGCTTACCGGCAAACAATAGCACCGCAAGCCTCAACCCACAGAACCGGAATCTGAAAGTTGTATAATAGCTGTGAATAATAAAATCTATGCAAATAGAACCGTTTATACAGCGGATAGCAACGTTGTGTAATAAAATTGGAAAAGAATCTGCTATAAGAAGTATTGTGAAATAGACAATGCTTCAAGACTAAAAAAATCTCTTCGATTTAACTCTCCGGTGTTGATTCCAGGCTGGCGAGCAAAATACAAAAAGGGTGAAATCACATCTGCGATTCACCCTTTTTAATTATAAATAATTTAAATATTATTCTTCAGTATATCTAACAATGGTCTGTTCTCTGTCAGGACCAACAGATACAATCTTGATAGGCACTTCGAGTTGTTCTTCCAGGAAAGTAACATATGCATTGAACTCTTCCGGGAACTCATCTTCGCTCTGCATCTTGGTCATATCTACCTGCCATGCCGGAAGTTCTACATATACCGGTTCAACGTTTTCGTTGATATCATATGGGAAGTAATCAATTTCCTCGCCATTTACCTTGTAAGCAACACAAGCCTTGATTGTTTCAAATGTATCGAGTACATCGCTCTTCATCATAATCAGCTTGGTAACCCCATTGATCATTACAGAGTACTTCAATGCTACCAGGTCAATCCATCCGCAACGACGTTTACGTCCGGTAACCGCACCATATTCGTGACCAATCTGACAGATTGTTTCTCCAGTCTCATCAAATAGTTCAGTTGGGAACGGACCGCTACCTACACGTGTACAGTAAGCTTTGAAAATACCATATACTTCTCCGATTTTGTTTGGTGCAATTCCAAGTCCGATGCAAGCGCCTGCACAAACCGTATTCGAAGAGGTGACAAAAGGATAAGAGCCGAAGTCAATATCCAGCATGGTACCCTGAGCACCTTCACAAAGTACGCTTTTACCTTCGCGAAGAAGATTGTTTATCTCATGTTCGCTATCCACCAAGTGGAATTGTTTCAGGTATTCAATACCCTCAAGCCACTCTTTCTCCAGAGCAGAGAGGTCGTATTCATAGTTCAGGCTCTTCAGAATTACTTCATGACGAGCTTTGGCGTTTTTATAAGTTGTTTCAAAGTTATCAAGGATATCTCCTACTCTTACACCATTACGGCTTATCTTATCTGTATAGGTCGGCCCGATACCTTTTCCTGTAGTACCCACCTTTGCATCTCCTTTTGCAGCTTCATAAGCGGCATCAAGCAGGCGATGAGTCGGAAGGATAAGATGTGCCTTCTTTGAAATGTGAAGTCTCTCTTTCAGTTTATGACCGGAAGCTTCCAGAGCTTCGGCTTCTGCTTTGAACAAAGCGGGGTCTAACACAACACCATTACCAATGATGTTCACTTTATCTCCCTGGAAAATTCCGGAAGGAATAGAACGAAGCACATACTTTTGGCCTTCGAATTCGAGAGTATGGCCGGCGTTTGGTCCTCCCTGGAAACGTGCTACCACATCATAGTCGGGAGTTAATACGTCAACAACCTTACCTTTTCCTTCATCGCCCCATTGCAATCCTAATAAAACGTCTACTTTCATTTTATTTATTCTATAGTTGTTATTTATTTATCTTCTTTTTCTTCTTAGCCCAAGCACATCTGCTGCAGATACCATACACATATAGGGAATAATGTGACATCTGGAATTTGGATAGCTTTGTACCAGCAATTGCTTTCCTCAGTGTATCATCCTGGAACTCAGTCACCTTACCGCATTCTGTGCAAATTTGATGATGATGTGTTTCTATGTTGAAAGATTTTTCGTACTGGGATGAATTTCCAAATTGATGCTTGATAATCAGTTTGGCATCAATCAGAAGGGTAATTGTGTTATAAAGTGTGGCACGGCTTACGCGAAAGTTTTCCTGATTCATCATCTTGCTATACAACGAATCAATACCAAAATGCCCGTCTATGGAATATATAGTATCCAGTATAGCGTAACGTTCGGGAGTTTTCCGATGACTGTTCGCATTTAGATATTCCGTAAATATCTGTTTTACCGTATCTTTAACGTTCTGTTTTTCCATTACTGGCAATTTTACCGCGAACAAAGTTACTTCTTTTTTGCTAAAGAGAAAAAATTATAGAAGATATTCTATCTCAAACCGGATATTTTCAAATAACGATTTTACATCTTCATTTGCGTGAATTTCCTCCTTGTCAAGTATATTAATCACCTTCTCAGCATTACCTTTATTCTGTAAGCCGTATTTCTTAAGAGCTACAGAAGCCGATTTCCTTGAAAAATAAACCGGCGACAACAACGCAGACAAAGCCTGATCAAGAAACTCCTCTTCGGCTCTTTCGTTCATTTCAACACCTTTTCCCAGAAGACGGGCTGCCAACAGGAAACCACATGCCTGAACATACTCTCTTTCATCGGCCATCCATTGGAAAGCTTTAGCGGGTGCATAGGGCAAATACTGAAACAGATTCATACAGGTAAGTTCTGCTATCTCAGCATTCTGAATGTCTTCCACCCAAATATCCGCTATTTCGGGATAGAAAGAATCAACCGGCTGCAACATGCCGGCCAGGATCTTAGACTCGCGGATATTTTCTTTCCAGAGAGCCTGAGCCAAGTCGTGATTTTGTTCAAACTGACGGGCAATCTCCTTTATTCTGGGAAGTTCCACACCAAAATTAAGTTTGTAGTTCAACCCTTTTTCACGCATACTTTGAGACGCAACTCCGTTCATCGATAAACGGAGTTGTGTCTTTATCTCTTTGATTAATTCATTAGTTTCCATTGCAGATTACTCATTTCTATTGGGTAATGTGGAATATTCTCTTCCATATCGAAGCATCTGCTCAGCATAACCTTCGTCATATGATACTTTCACATCTTTAACCTCTCCGTTCGGATTAGCCACCACCTGATATACCGGATTTACAAAACCTTTATATGGAGCAAGGTTCAGTTTCTTATAGCGTTCCAACACCTCTTTATGAAGTACTGGATCCACCTTCACTGCATATGCTTCAACCAAGTTACGGGCTGCAGCAAAGTCACCTTCCGACTTAATCCGTTGAATTTCTGCCAATAATTTGCCAAACAGTTCACGGAGTTTTTTGTAATCATTGATGCGCACATAGGTTTTTCCGTCTTTTTTCACCAATTCAACAACTTTTTCGGGAGTTCCTTTCTCAAATACCCAGCGGGCAATAAGCTGACGGTTGCGCATATGAGACTCTTCCACATTATTTCCAAGCTCAATACGAACCAGCTGAGTCATCAGGCCATTCATCATATAAGAATAATATTCAGCCTTAAAAGCATCGGCATCAGGAATGATACCCAAATCTATCATCTTCTGATCCGGCAAATAGTAAAGTCCAAACAAATCGGCGCGAGCCTCTTCAATGGTAGAACCATATGCCTTTAAAGCATCCGGGTCAACTCCGGGAAGCAGCTGGCCAGATCCATGCCCCAAACATTCGTGTAGATCAGTATGAAGATCGTTAGTCAGGTCTGCATATTTGTCGTTCAACTCAATCTCGGCCTTGCTGTATGCAAACTCTTCAAAGAAACCACTTCCGTGTGCTGCTTTGTTGTAAGCATCAGTCAGGTTTCCGATTGTAACCGACTTCGACCCATGATGAGCACGAATCCAGTTGGCATTGGGAAGATTAATCCCGATTGCTGTAGCGGGGTATAAGTCGCCAGCAAGAATTGCCGCAGTAATAACCTTGGCTGAAACTCCTTTTACCACCTCTTTCTTGAACTGTTTGTCGACCGGAGAATGGTCTTCAAACCACTGTGCATTGTTACTGATTGTCTCGGTCCTTTTGGTAGCTTCCATATCCTTAAAGTTTACGATAGACTCCCAGCTTGCTTTTAGTCCAAGCGGGTCACCATAACTTTCAGTAAACCCATTCACAAAGTCAACTCTCGAATTCAGATCCTTCACCCAAAGGATACAATAGTCATCAAATTTCTTTAAGTCGCCTGTTTGATAGTATTCAATCAGCTTGGCTATAACCGCCTTCTGAGTATCATTTTCGGTTACTCCTTCAGCTTTTTTGAGCCAATACACAATTTTTTCCAATGCTGGAGAGTACAATCCTCCTACTTTCCAAACCTTTTCGTAGATTTTCCCATTTTCCTTCACCAATCTACTGTTCAATCCATATGAAACAGGGGTTGAATCATTCGGGTTTTTAAGACCGGCATAGAAATTCTCCGCTTCCTGCTGAGTTATTCCTTCGTAGTAATTACTTGCAGAAGTTTGGATCAAATCTTCTCCGTCAGCCTGATTCACTCTCTTAGGCATAACTTTTGGATCGAAGATCACAGGAAATATCTCTTCGCAAAGCTGTGCCAGTGTCTGTCCTTTTTCAAGAGGAAGCTTAGCTGGGTCAATCTTTTCGAGTACTCCTCTGAAGAACTCCGGAGTAAAGCCTGGAGCGAACTTTTCACAACCATAGTGATGGTGAATACCATTAGAGAACCAAACTCTCTTGAGGTAAGTCTCCATCTTCACAAAATCGGCATCTTTCTTATCGCCGGTATAATTAAGATAAGCCGCTTCCAGTAATCTGCGGATAATCAGGTTATATTTACCGTTCTGGTCGTACAGAATGTCACGTCCTTCAAGTGCAGCCTGCGAAAGGTAGTAAATCAGTTCTTTCTGTTTCAGTGAAAGCTGGTCAAAACCGTGCACTTTATATCTCAGAAGCTGAAGGTCGGCAAACTGTTCAACTTTATAATTGAATTTATCTGCTTCAGCAGCTTTCTTCAGGTTTCCACATGAGGAAAGAAATGATAAAAGCATAATCATCAGTATTAATTGTCTTTTCATTTTTATATATTTTCATTTATGAACATCGCAAAAACAAGAAAAGGGGAATACTCCAACCTGAAGTTGAAATAATCCCTTTTTCTATAATTGAGGAATAATAGACAAAAAGCTATTACTTCTTAATTTCTGAATTTCTCTTACGGTATCCGTTAGGAGTTTCACCTACATTTTTGTAAAATGCTGCGTAGAAAGACTGGCGGTTAGCAAATCCAACCATTGCACTGATTTCTTCTACATTAAGGTCAGCATATCTCTTATCTGTAAGGATGTGCAAAGCATCTTTAACTCTGTACTCATTAAGCAAACAAGAATAATTCATCCCAAAACGAGAGTTTACGACAGCAGAAAGATAGCGTGTGTTTGTCTTCAACTCTTTTGCTAAATCTTTAGCAGAGTAATCAGGGTCTTTGTACTTCTTCTGAACTACGATGATATTAAGAATCTTGTCGTACAGTTCATCAGCAAGTTCTGGTCTGATCAAAGATCTGTAAGCTGCCTTCTTATCCTTTTTTTCTCTCAGGTTATAAGGCCTTTTACGTGGGGCATTTTCGGCCGCAGAAGTCTGACTTCCGCTTTCGTTTGTTTTTAAATCACTCATTGAATTTACTGGTTAGGTTTTATTTATAAGAATATCAATCTACATACTTTACATTGCTGTTACAAAAATCATACATTATTTTCATATATGCAAATAATCAGAGCTATTTTTTCATAAAAAATTTTCAATTGAAGATATATTTAATCCAAACCTCCATTTTTACAAGCTTTTTTAACAAATGTAGATTGTTTAGAGGAAATAAAAATGAATATATATACCTTATTCATAATAAATTATAGTCAACACCATTTATTCCTTTTTTTCCCCTACCTTTGCAAAATATAAAGACGATAACAGGAATGATGCTTCAAACACTTAAAACATATTTCGGATACGATTCTTTTCGACCTTTACAAGAGGAGATTGTAAAACACATACAAACTAAAAAAGATGCACTTATACTGATGCCAACAGGCGGAGGAAAGTCTATTTGCTATCAATTGCCATCCTTATTGATGGAGGGAACAACCATCGTTGTATCGCCTTTGATTTCATTAATGAAGGACCAGGTGGAAGCCCTTCATGCCAATGGAGTACCCGCTGCCGCACTCAACAGCAACAATACCGAGACAGAAAACGCGAATATACGGCGTAATTGTTTGATGGGTAAAATAAAGCTACTTTATGTCTCACCGGAAAAACTATTGTCGGAAACGGATTATTTGCTCAGAGACATACAGATATCCTTGTTTGCGATAGACGAGGCACATTGCATATCGCAATGGGGACATGATTTCAGGCCTGAGTATACTCAGATGAATATTTTAAGAGAAAAATTTCCAAATGTACCTGTCGTTGCTCTGACGGCAACAGCAGATAAAATTACAAGAAACGATATAATTCATCAACTCAGGTTGAAGAATCCTAAAATATTTATCTCTTCATTTGACCGTCCCAATTTGAGTCTGACAGTAAAAAGAGGTTATCAGGAAAAAGAAAAAACAAAAAGTATAGTTGAATTTATTCATAAAAGAGCGGGGCAATGTGGTATTATTTATTGTCTGAGCCGAAACAATACAGAGAAAGTAGCTAAAAATTTACATAAAAACGGAATCAATGCAACAGTTTATCATGCCGGGCTTTCTCCTGCAGTGAGAGACAAAGCGCAGGATGACTTTATAAATGACAGGGTGCAGGTGGTTTGTGCCACCATCGCTTTCGGAATGGGCATCGATAAATCGAATGTCCGCTGGGTTATTCATTACAATATGCCGAAAAGCATTGAGAACTACTACCAGGAGATAGGACGCGCCGGGAGAGACGGTTTGGAGAGCGATACTGTCTTGTTCTATTCCATCGGTGATTTGATTCTTTTAAGCAAGTTTGCCAATGACAGTAATCAGCAAAGCATAAATCTGGAAAAGCTGAACCGGATGCAGCAATATGCAGAAGCCAACATCTGTCGCCGGCGTATACTGCTTAGCTACTTCGGTGAGCAAACCGAAAATGATTGCGGCAATTGCGATGTATGCAAGAATCCACCCGAACGATTTGACGGAACAATCATTGTTCAGAAGGCCCTGAGCGCCATTGCGCGAACCAATGAACAGATAGGAACTTCGATGCTGGTAGACATTTTGAAAGGATTTAATAACGCTGAAGTGATTGAAAGAGGATATAATCAATTGAAGACATTCGGAGCAGGAAGAGATATCCCACCACGAGACTGGCACGATTATCTTCTGCAAATGCTTCAGTTGGGTTATTTTGAAATTGCCTACAACGAGAATAATCACCTGAAGATAACCGAAAGTGGCAGGAATGTTCTCTTTGGTAAAGAAAAGGCTATTCTGGTTACCATTAAGAGGGAAGAATATGTTGCCCCTAAATCAAGAAAGAAAATGGTGCGTGAGGAAAAACCGGAAAAGCCTACCTACCAGAACGAAGATGAAGCTTTGTTCGAAGAACTGCGTACCTACAGAAAGAAGGTGGCCGACCAACAGGCACTGCCGGCATACATTATTTTTTCCGACAAGGTTTTGCGACTATTAAGTACCATACGTCCACTCACAATCGAGGCATTCGGCAATATAAGCGGAATTGGAGAGGTAAAAAAAGAAAAATACGGAAAAGAGTTTGTAGAGTTAATACGAAAATTTACAAAAGAGTGTAAATAGGCGGACTGCCTATTTACACTCTTTTAGTTGTTCCATTAATTCTGCACGGGGAATGCCCAATTGAATAGCTTTCTCAAAATCTTGTTTCGCCATTGCCTTTTTATCTAGTTTTCGGAGAATTTCTCCACGCAACAAATAGGCATTTGCATATTGAGGTGAGAGGCTGATGGCCTTATCCAAATCTATCAGGGCAAAGTCCAGCTGATTCATATCTTTTTCAATGCCGGCCCGCACAATATATAGTTCCGCGTCATCAGCTTCATCTGTAATAACTTTATTCAAAACCTCGAGTGCTTCCTTGTATTTCTGCTCGTCCTGATATAGCAGCGCCAATCCCATTCTGCCAGCCGCATTGAGAGGCTCCAATTCCAGCAGCTTATTATAGTCTTCGTGCGCTTCTTTATATTCCCGACGGGCGGTTCGCAGATACGCACGGACCAACAACGCTTTAGCGTTATTCTTATTTACATCCAAGATTGTACTGCAATCTACAAGCGCCTTATCGGCATTTCCCATTTCGAGGGCAAGAGAGGCACGGTCCATCAGGATAGGCACAGTCAAGGGTGCCATGTTCAGCGCCATATCATACGATTCCATCGCTTCTTCCATCCGGTGCATCTGGTACTGCAGCCTTCCTAGATTGGCAAAAATCATGCAGTTATGGGCATTTGTAGGCTCAGCCTTGAGGGCCAACCGGTAATACTTTTCTGCCTGTTCCAGGCTATCTGTCTGTTCGCAACGGGTTGCTTTATCAAAATAAGTTTTATAGTCTTGCGCATGAATGCCTGTGAACGAAAGGCTGATGAGCAGGAACAGAATATTTCTCTTCATTTATTATCAAATTAATTAATCCAGGGGATAGGTATCAAAAGCAAATTCTTCGGTCGACAGATAGCGTTCTCCGGTATCGGGCAGCAATGTCACAATCATCTTTCCGGCAAACTCGGGTCGCAAAGCCAGCAATCGGGCAGCATAAACGGCAGCTCCGGAAGAGATGCCCACAAGCAGTCCTTCAGTCTGGGCCAGTTCGCGACCGCCTCTGATAGCTTCGTCGTCAGTAACGGAGATTACCTCATCCACTACTGCGGGATTGTAATTCTTTGGCACGAAATTGGCACCGATACCCTGAATGCGGTGAGGAGCCGCCTTTCCTTCGGTCAGCATTGGCGAAGAAGCCGGCTGAACAGCAACCACATATACGTTGGGGTTATACCTTTTCAGTGTTTCGCCTACGCCGCAAACCGTTCCTCCGGTTCCTACTCCGGCCACGAACACCGCCACTTGTCCGTCGGTATCTCTCCATATTTCCTCGGCGGTGGTATGCTTATGTATTTCGGGATTGGAGGGGTTCTCGAATTGTTGGGGGATGATAGCCCCGGGAATCGAGGCTTTCAGCTCTTCCGCCTTACGGATGGCACCGTTCATGCCTTCAATACCGGGAGTTAACACGATTTGCGCTCCATAAGCCTTCAGCAGATTCCTACGTTCAATGCTCATTGTTTCGGGCATGGTCAGTATCAGTTTGTAGTTCTTTACCGATGCCACCATGGCCAGTCCTACTCCGGTATTCCCGCTGGTGGGTTCAATAATTGTTCCGCCGGGTTTCAGCAATCCACGCGCCTCGGCATCTTCAATCATTGAAAGAGCCACACGGTCTTTCACACTTCCGGCAGGATTAAAGTACTCCAGTTTCCCAAGAACATTGGCTTCGGGATTATATTTTTTCATATACCCTGACAATTTCAACAGGGGAGTATTGCCTATCAATTCAGTCAGTTTGCTTGCTATCTTTGTCATAACAACTACCTGTTTATAAGTATTTCTGCAAAGATACGTAAGAAAATATTTCAAAAGCATAGTTAATCTATAAATAATCCATAATTTTGAGACTATTAATCTAATAAAAGAGAAAAATGGCTCATCATCACGAACATACACACTCCCATTCTGTAGAGTCACTGAATAAAGCTTTTATAATCGGAATTTCCCTCAATCTTGCTTTCGTTCTCATTGAGTTTGGAACCGGTTTTTATTTTGATTCGCTTGGATTGCTCTCGGACGCGGGACACAACCTGGGCGATGTTGCAAGTCTTTTCCTGGCTCTTCTGGCCTTTCGGCTGGCAAGAGTAAAGGCAAACGCCAAATATACCTATGGATATAAGAAGAGCACTATTCTCGTCTCCCTCCTCAATGCCGTTATTCTGCTGATTGCCGTGGGGGCTATCTTTATGGAAAGTCTTGAAAAGATAGTGAGTCCTCGTCCGGTGAATGGTGATGCCATAGCCTGGGTAGCGGGAATCGGGGTGCTGATAAATGCCTTTACCGCGATGCTTTTCATGAAAGATAAGGAGAAAGACCTGAATATAAAGGGCGCCTACCTGCACATGGCGGCAGATGCGCTGGTATCGGTGGGCGTAGCTGCTTCGGGGGTAATCATTGCATTCACCGGATGGTATGTAATTGACCCCATAATTGGTATCACCATTGCCGTTGTGATACTTGTTTCTACCTGGAGACTGCTTCACGAAAGCGTGCGTCTTTCACTGGATGGCGTACCGGTTGGCATCAACAGCAAAGAGGTAAGGAAAATGATTGCAGAAATTCCCGAGGTGAAAGATATTCATCATATCCATATCTGGGCAATCAGTACGACAGAAAATGCCTTGACTGCCCATATTGTTGTGGACAACCTTGAAAATATGGAAGAGTTGAAGCATCAGATTAAGGAACTACTCGAAGAGGCAGGGATTGGCCATGTTACTCTGGAATTTGAAACTATGGAGATGTGCCGGGAAAGTGGCATTTGTTCCTGAAAGCATCTATAACGGGAGTAAAGTCCCTTAAAAAATCCCCCAAAGAGCATACGCATCTCCATGCCGTTTCTTAAAAACCAATACTAAAACACGCATCTTTCTCCCGATTTATATGAAAGAGATGCCCGAAAAAAGGATCTCCAGCCGCACACATGCAAACGCTATCGTTCCCACTTCAGTGCTTCCAGATACCCCGAAAAAATAATCTCCCGCCACAACCTTTCGGTCCGTGACGGGAGATTTATTCTTATTGCTGAATGATTTATATTCCGCTGTACAAAAGATTGTTTTCTTCTGTACAAAAGAATTCATTGTTCTGTACAGAAGAAAACAATCTTTTGTACAAGGAATTATTCATTTAACGAGTCGTTTTTTTAGTTTGCCTTGATATACTCAACAATCCATTGACCAACTTCTTTTGTAGAAGAAGCTTTTACCCCTTCACCGGCGATATCTTCGGTCACTACATTGGCATCCATTGAGGCTGCAACGGCTTTGCGAATCAGTTCTGCCTCTTCTTTCAGGTTGAAAGCATATTCAAACATCATGGCTGCCGAAAGGATTGTAGCCAGAGGATTTGCAATGTTCTTGCCGGCTGCCTGAGGATACGAACCGTGGATTGGCTCAAATACGGAAGTATAGGTTCCAACTGAAGCAGAAGGAAGCATACCCATGGAACCGGTGATTACAGATCCTTCGTCAGTTAGGATATCTCCGAACATATTCTCGGTAACCATCACGTCGAAGCTCTTTGGCCACTGAATCATTCGCATGGCGGCATTGTCCACGTAAAGGAATTCTGTTTCCACTTCGGGGAAGTCCTTGGCGATTTCCTGAGCTACTTCGCGCCACATACGAGAAGTGGCCAGGATGTTGGCTTTATCAACAACGGTTAGTTTCTTACGACGCTTCATGGCATACTCGAAAGCCAGACGAACGATGCGCTCTATTTCATAGCGGCTGTACACGCAAGTGTCATAGGCTGTATTGCCATCTTCGCTTCTTCCCTGCGGACGACCGAAGTAAAGACCTCCGGTAAGTTCGCGGATACACATAAAATCGGCGCCTTCAATCAGGTCGGAACGAAGAGGTGACTTGTGAATCAAGGAAGGGAATGTGGTTACCGGACGGATGTTGGCAAACAATCCCAGGTTTTTACGCATGGCCAGCAAACCTTGTTCGGGGCGAACCTTTGCACTTGGGTCGTTGTCATACTTTGGAGAACCGATGGCTCCGAACAGAACCGCGTCGCTCTGCATGCAAAGCTCGTGGGTTGCATCAGGATAAGGGTTACCTGTTTCGTCAATAGCGCATGCACCTACTAAGGCATGCTTGTAAGTCAGCTCGTGATTATACTTTTCGCAAACGGCAATCGTTGCGTTCAATGCTTGTTCCACAACCTCGGGACCTATTCCGTCGCCTGGAAGTACTGCTATATTTAATTTCATTTCAGTTATTGTTTAAATTGTTATTGTTCTTCGTCTTCTATTATATTAAGCATTTTCACCGTAGCTTTGATAGCCGCCTCTGTCTGGTCGGCATCCAGCCCTTTTGTACGAAACACCCGGTCGTTGTATTTCCAGGTAATAATGGTCTGCACAAAAGCATCGGTTCGTCCGCCGGGAGGAATGCTCACGGCATAATTAATCAACATTGGGAATTTCCGGTTCAAGGTTGTTTTATACACCTTACGCAGTGCACGCATAAAGGCATCGTACTGACCATCTCCGGATGAATTCTCTTCGTACTCCTTACCGTTGATGGATATCTTCAGCGTTGCCACCGGTTTCAACGATTTGGCCAGAGTAAGGAAATAGCTGATCAATCTAACCTTATCATTCGATGTGTTGTGCTTCAGCACATCGGAGATGATGTAAGGCAAATCTTCCTGCGTTACCAGTTCCTTTTTGTCGCCCAGCTCAATAATCCGTTCGGTTACCTTTTTCATGGACTCCTCATCGAGTTCCAGCCCGAGAGATTCCAGGTTCTTGCGGATATTCGCCTTTCCGGAGGTTTTTCCCAGTGCATATTCGCGGGTACGGCCAAAACGTTCGGGCAAGAGGTCGTTGAAATAAAGGTTACTTTTGGAATCTCCATCGGCATGTACGCCAGCCACCTGGGTAAAGACATTTTCGCCCACAATCGGCTTATTGGCCGGAATGGCTATGCCCGAGTAAGATTCAACCACCCGGCTCACATCGTTCAACCTGTCTTCCACGATGGATGTCTCTGCATTGAAATGATCTTTCAGAATGGCTTGTACACTGGAAAGAGGGGCATTGCCGGCTCTTTCGCCAAGACCATTAATAGTGGTATGCAAACCTCTGGCACCACCGATTACCGCTGCCAGTGCATTAGACACCGCCAGGTCATAATCATTGTGCGCATGGAAATCAAAATGAACGTTGGGGAAAAGTTTCACCATTTTACGAACAAACTCCAGCGTTTGCAACGGATTGAGAATACCAAGCGTATCGGGCAACATGATGCGCTTAATGGGAAGTTTCACCAGTGCGTTCGTCAGCTGAATCACATAATCGGGTGAATGCAGCATGCCATTACTCCAGTCCTCTAGATAGACATTCACTGTCAACCCCATCTTCTCTGCATTGTTCACCACCTCGGTAATCTCGGCGATATGCTCTTCGGGTGTTTTTCGCAGTTGAAGCGTGCAATGTTTCAATGATCCCTTACACAGGAGATTGATAACCTTGCATCCTGCTTCGGATATCCAGTTCAGAGAGTTCACGCCATCGACAAACCCCAGCACCTCTACCCTTTCAAGCAATCCGCGACGGGCAGCCCAGGCCGAAATCATCTTTACCGATTCCAGCTCGCCTTCGGAAACCCTGGCAGAGGCCACCTCAATGCGGTCCACCTTCAGCTCTTCCAGTAGCAAACGAGCAATCATCAGTTTCTCTTGCGCCACAAAAGAAACCCCACTCGTCTGCTCGCCGTCGCGAAGCGTTGTATCTAATATCTCGATTCTCATTTGTTTTCCCAAGCCTCTATTTTGTCCTTGTTGCTCAGCAGATAATCAATATCATCCAGCCCATTCATCAGACAATGCTTCTTGTATGCATTGATTTGGAAATGCTCGCTATTGCCGGTTGCTTTATTGGTGATGGTCTGGTTGGGCAAATCCACCTCTACCTCAGTTTTCGGGTTGGCATTAATGGAGGTAAAAAGCTCGGCCAGGAATTCTTCGGAAACAACCACCGGAAGCACAAAATTATTGAGTGCGTTGTTCTTAAAAATATCAGCAAAGAAGCTGCTCACAACGATGCGGAATCCATATCCTGCTACTGCCCATGCCGCGTGTTCACGACTGGAACCTGAACCGAAGTTCTTACCTGCCACCAGAATCTTTCCTGAATAGGTAGGGTTGTTCAGGACAAATGAAGGGATTGGATTTCCTTGTTTGTCGAACCGCCAGTCGCGGAAAAGGTTATCTCCGAAACCTTCTTTGGTAGTTGCTTTTAAAAAACGGGCTGGTATAATCTGGTCTGTGTCCACATTCTCGAGTGGAAGAGGAACACAAGTGCTGGTTGTTATATTAAATTTCTCTTTCATTGTTTTCTACATTTAAGCCATTAATACTCGTGGATCAGTGATTTCTCCGGTGATTGCAGCAGCTGCGGCTACAAGCGGACTTGCCAGAATGGTGCGGGCACCTGGTCCCTGACGTCCCTCAAAGTTACGGTTTGAAGTAGAAACAGCATACTTACCTGCCGGAACCTTGTCTTCATTCATCGCCAGACAAGCAGAACAACCGGGCTGACGAAGTTCGAAACCGGCTTCAGCCAGAATCTTGTCAAGTCCCTCTTCACGAATTTGCTGGTCAACTCCCCATGAGCCGGGTACCAGCCAAGCAACCACGTCAGCAGCCTTTTTCTTTCCTTGCACAAAAGCAGCAAAGGCGCGGAAATCTTCGATACGTCCGTTGGTACAGCTTCCTAAGAAAACATAGTCAATCTTCTTACCTAGTATAGATTCGCCGGCATTGAAGCCCATATATTCCAGAGATTTAGCATACGAGATGCGACCCGCTTCAGGAACACTCTCAACTGCAGGAATACTGGAAGTGATACCCATACCCATTCCCGGGTTGGTTCCGTATGTAACCATCGGCTCAATATCTTCGGCCTTGAAAGTTATCTCTTTATCAAATACTGCATCCGCATCGCTCTTCAGGGTGTTCCAGTATGCAACGGCTGCATCCCAAGCTTCCCCTTTCGGTGCGTACTCTCTTCCTTTTATATATTCAATTGTTTTTTCGTCAGGAGCAATCATACCTCCGCGGGCCCCCATCTCAATGGAGAGGTTACACAACGTAAGGCGTCCTTCCATGGTCAGGTCTCTCACTGCTTCTCCGGCATACTCCACAAAATAGCCGGTAGCTCCGCCGGTTGTCATCTTGGAAATGATATAAAGTGCCATGTCTTTTGCTGTAACTCCTTTGCTCAGCTTTCCATCTACGGTAATGCGCATGGTCATCGGACGAGATTGAAGTACACATTGGGAAGCCATTACCATCTCAACTTCTGATGTTCCGATACCGAATGCAATTGCACCCATCGCACCGTGAGTGGAAGTGTGCGAGTCACCGCAAACAATGGTCATACCCGGAAGAGTCAATCCGTTTTCGGGACCTACCACGTGGATAATTCCGTTCTTCTTGTGTCCCATGCCAAAATAAGCCAGACCAAAATCAGTGGCATTCTTTTTCAGCTCATCAACTTGAGTGCGGGATACAGGATCTTCAATAGGCTTATCCTGATTTAATGTCGGAATATTATGATCCGGCATACAAAAAATCTTTTCCGGACGGAAACATTTCAATCCGCGGTCTCTCATTCCGGAGAAAGCCTGAGGGCTGGTTACTTCGTGACAGAAGAGTCTGTCAATATAAAGCTGTGTAGGACCGTCTTCTACCGTGCTGACCACGTGAGCATCCCAAATCTTATCGAATAATGTATTCATAGAAAAAAATATATTTTTGATTACCTATTGAAAATCTCTTATTTAATAAACTTGTTAATACAGTCAATGTAAGCTTCAACCGAAGCGGCAATAATATCGGTATTTGCCCCGAATCCGTAATACATCTGCTTATCATATTCTACCTGCATATGCACTTTACCTACGTCATCACTACCTTTGCTAATTGCCTGAATGGTGAATTCTTTTAGAGTCATGGTGCGATGAATAATATTCTTCAGAGCGTTGATGGCTGCGTCTACCGGTCCATTACCGCTTGCTGCCGATTCAAACTTCTCTCCGGCAATATCAAGCCCCAGACTTGCTACTGAGCGAACACCAACACCACTGGTCACCTGCAAGTAATCAACCTTAATGCGTTTGTTCTTGCTTCTCTCAGCACCGGCAAGCATCAGTATATCATCATCGTTGATATCCTTCTTGCGATCGGCCAGTTTAAGGAACTCTTCATAAACCTGATCCAGTTTTTCTTTTTCCAATTCAATTCCGAGAGCTGACAGACGATGTTTCAATGCGGCTCTTCCGCTACGGGCAGTCAGTACAATAGAGTTATCGTTGATACCCACATCTTGAGGATTAATAATTTCATAAGTCTGCATGTTCTTAATCACGCCATCCTG